>NZ_LVHK01000047.1:0-618 GCF_001631965.1 Prochlorococcus sp. MIT 1303 | reverse complement strand
GGATTTTCCTGCATATTTGTAAGCAACTGCCTGCTCAAGGTCTTGCTCAAGGACTTCTTGGCAAGCCTGTAGGCATTCCTGATGGCGACCAGCTGCTGAGAGTGCTTGGATGGCCGCCAAATCTGCCATGAAATTGAAAGGGCTCCGGTGATGAGGCTACAGGTTGTCTGTACACATTCTCCAAGTACGATCAAAAACCTGAGTATTTTCCAGAGTCTGTTATCACCCTCGCTCCGCTCCCGCATTTCTTTCGCTGCCGATCGAGCTTGCGGCGTATGTGAAGGGTGATATCTAGTGCCGTACATCTCCAAATGTGGTTCATCTCAGCGGTGAACAAAGTTACTAGTCACTTTCTGGAAGTCTTCCATCATTCCGCTCCAGTCATCCCTGTTCATTCAACTGATCATCCAAAGGCTTGCTTGAACGAATCACGCATCTTGCGAAAGCTGGTGGTGCTGTAGCTGTGGTTGCGAACTTCTTCGGAGTGGCCCATCGCTGCGCAGAGATCAGCCTTGTGCATCTGCAGTGATTCGCAAACTAGTGAATAGGTGTCGCGGAAGCTATAGGGCCTCAGCCATTCGCCTTGCTCGGCTTTCTGTTTCACCAGCTCCTGCCAAT
>NZ_LVHK01000046.1:0-2343 GCF_001631965.1 Prochlorococcus sp. MIT 1303 | reverse complement strand
GACAGATTTGGCGGCCATCCAAGCACTCTCAGCAGCTGGTCGCCATCAGGAATGCCTACAGGCTTGCCAAGAAGTCCTTGAGCAAGACCTTGAGCAGGCAGTTGCTTACAAATATGCAGGAAAATCCCTATTAGCCCTAGGGCAGATGGAGCAGGCTCAGGATCTCTTGCTCAAAGCTCAACAGCTCGACCAGTCAGATCCAGAGATAGTCAAGGAAATCGGGAACTGCTTCAACGCAACCCAAAACAATGTAGAAGCAAAAAGAGCGTACAAACATGCGCTTGCAATAGATCCCAATTATGCTCCAGCACTTAATAATTTAGGGCTAATCGCTAAACGGGAAGGGGATCTTCAAGCAGCAGCAACTCTCGTTAAAGAAGCCATTGCAATAAATCCAGATTTCGCCCCATTCCACCTGAGCCTAGGTGGAATCTACAAAGAGCTCGGAAAGATTGACGAAGCACTAAACTCCATTCTTAAATCCTTAGATCTTAATCCTAACAACGCAAATGCCTACATAATCCTGGCCAACATCTACGAAAAACTCGGCAAACCTGATCAAGCATTAAGCTCCGTTCTTAATTCCTTAGATCTCAATCCTGACAACACCGATGCTCTTATGATTCTAAGAAGCATATATATAAAAAACGGAAACCTTGATAAAGCACTTACTTATACCCTCAAAATTTTAGATCTAAAGCCTGATGACCCTGATGTGTATATAAGTCTGGCTGAAATCTACCACAATCTTGGAAACATTGTTCAAGCCCTCAATTACATCCACAAGTGTCTAGCACTCAGCCCTGATAATCCAATCGCCCATATGAATCTGGGCAGGATCCATACCGAGCTAGGCAACTTTGACACAGCCTTAGCCTCTATTAACAGAGCAATAGAACTTAAACCTGATAATGCCAGCGTGCACATAAGCCTGGGCGACACCTACCAAAAACTCGGCAACCCCGCTCAAGCAGTAACCTCAATTCTTAAATCCTTAGAGCTCAATCCTGATGACGCCAGCGCCTACATGAAGTTGGGATTCCTTTACAAATGTCTGGGAAAGCTCGATCAAGCTCTTGCGGCCACACTTAAATCCATAGAGCTCAAACCTGACAGCCCCGAAGCAAGCCTTAATTATGGGGTAATGTTACATTTACTAGGCAGATTCGAAGAATCTATAGAATGGCAAGAAAATGCAATGGCGCTTAGGCCAGGCTTCAGGCCAGCGATGAGTGCAAAAGGAAAATCCTTAATTGAAATCGGCAGATACACAGAAGGGCTGAAGCTCGTCAGGGAAGGCGATGGCTATGTGAGGATAGATTTTTGCAAGGGCATTTTAATTCATTCATGAAGAGAATAGGAATCGCAGAACCAGGCCAAATACCACATTTCATAGGCTCATGGGCAATAGAGCCACTTTCACTATGCAACAATATAATACATTATTTTGAGCATAGTAAAAGCAAACAGGTACAAGGCTCTACTGGTTTAGGGAAAGCAAATCTTGCCAGAAAAAATAGCGATGACATTACTATCCTTCCGAGAGAAATCTCTGCGCCTGGGAACGAGATATTCAAGGAATACCTGAATGCATTGCATAAGTGCTATGTAGATTATCTAATTCAATGGCCGTTCCTGAAAGAGGCAGCTCCTAAATTGGACATTGGCGCTTTCAATATTCAGAGATACGAAAAAGGTCAGCATTTCAAGAAAATACACACCGAAAGGTCATTACGCAACATGGAGCGGGAGCTTGTCTTCATGACATATTTAAACAGCGTAAAGGAGGGAGGCTCTACTTGTTTCAGCCATTATGAGCTAGAAGTGCAGCCAAAAAAAGGATTGACATTGATATGGCCCGCACACTGGACTCACGCACACAAGGGGAATATCGTAAAAGAAGGGCAAAAATATATTATCACTGGATGGATGGACCTTTGTTAGAAACATATAGATTCTTGGAATTTGCGAATTACTGCTTTCAAAAATAGCGCGAAATCAAGAAGCAATTCTATCTAGGAGATGATGGAATGAAGAGTCTGAACAACCAAGGAAACTACGAAAATAACATCTAATAAATTTCCATCCCATGCATGTATCAGCCCTGGGAATAAAAGCTTATCTTTACTGAACGGATTGGCCTGGCTCAAAACAACCGTGGTGCTGTAGTCGGAGCAGTGGCGCCAACCTGGGAAAAACCCTGCGCCGTTTGCCCTATTGGCAGGAGCTGGTGAAACAGAAAGCCGAGCAAGGCGAATGGCTGAGGCCCTATAGCTTCCGCGACACCTATTCACTAGTTTGCGAATCACTGCAGATGCACAAGGCTGATCTCTGCGCAGCGAT
>NZ_LVHK01000045.1:0-511 GCF_001631965.1 Prochlorococcus sp. MIT 1303 | reverse complement strand
AGAGGCAGTCAGGCAGCAATCAAGAAGCAATCAATCTATTCAAGCGCGCTATACAGACAGACCCAAACCTTATCCAGGCATACGTGGGTGCAGCAGCAAGCTTTCTGGAACTAGGAGATCTCGATCAAGCCGCATCATTCGCAGAAAAAGCCCTGGCAATCAACGCAAATGCTCCAAGACTCAACGAAATTCTTGGAATTGTCTTTCAGAATAAAAGCAAGCTCGACCAAGCCATTAAGTGCTATCAGAAGGAATTAGAAGTTAATTCAAAAGCAAGCAACTCGCTTCTCAATCTAGGGCGTTTGCTCCTACAGAAGGGGCAGGAAGCAGCAGCCATTGAATCACTCGCAAAAGCATCAGCTCTTGCGCCCAGCGAACAATGCTCACTTCTTTTAGCGCAGGCATATCAAAATCTCAGGCAATTCGATGAAGCAATTGTTGAATACAAAAAATTGAATATCAATAGACCAAAGAACAAGCTCATTCCATTCAATCTTGGACTCTGCTTGCT